>NC_019973.1:1742500-1745000 GCF_000230995.2 Mesorhizobium australicum WSM2073
GCAAATTGCACGCGTAACTTCGGAAGAAGCGTGACCCTTTTCCACGCAAGTGGAGGAGGGTGGCACAGACCAGGGGGTAGCGACTGTTTATCAAAAACACAGGGCTCTGCGAAGTCGCAAGACGACGTATAGGGTCTGACGCCTGCCCGGTGCTGGAAGGTTAAGAGGAGGGGTGCAAGCTCTGAATCGAAGCCCCAGTAAACGGCGGCCGTAACTATAACGGTCCTAAGGTAGCGAAATTCCTTGTCGGGTAAGTTCCGACCTGCACGAATGGCGTAACGACTTCCCCGCTGTCTCCAGCATAGACTCAGTGAAATTGAATTCCCCGTGAAGATGCGGGGTTCCTGCGGTTAGACGGAAAGACCCCGTGCACCTTTACTATAGCTTTACATTGGCATTCGTAGTGGCATGTGTAGGATAGGTGGTAGGCTTTGAAACCTGGGCGCCAGCTCAGGTGGAGCCACCCTTGAAATACCACCCTTATCACTATGGATGTCTAACCGCGGCCCGTTATCCGGGTCCGGGACAATGTATGGTGGGTAGTTTGACTGGGGCGGTCGCCTCCTAAAGAGTAACGGAGGCGCGCGATGGTGGGCTCAGAACGGTCGGAAATCGTTCGCTGAGTGCAATGGCATAAGCCTGCCTGACTGCGAGACTGACAAGTCGAGCAGAGACGAAAGTCGGTCATAGTGATCCGGTGGTCCCGCGTGGAAGGGCCATCGCTCAACGGATAAAAGGTACGCCGGGGATAACAGGCTGATGACCCCCAAGAGTCCATATCGACGGGGTTGTTTGGCACCTCGATGTCGACTCATCGCATCCTGGGGCTGGAGCAGGTCCCAAGGGTATGGCTGTTCGCCATTTAAAGCGGTACGTGAGTTGGGTTCAGAACGTCGTGAGACAGTTCGGTCCCTATCTGCCGTGGGTGTAGGAATATTGAAAGGATCTGTCCCTAGTACGAGAGGACCGGGATGGACGGATCTCTGGTGGACCTGTTGTGGCGCCAGCCGCATAGCAGGGTAGCTATATCCGGACGGGATAACCGCTGAAGGCATCTAAGCGGGAAACCCACCTTAAAACGAGTATTCCCTGAGAACCGTGGAAGACGACCACGTTGATAGGCCGGGTGTGGAAGAGCGGCAACGCTTGAAGCTTACCGGTACTAATAGTTCGATCGGCTTGATCGTTCTCATTCCTAATATCCATTTGAAGTCAAATGGTCTGACCAGCGCTCACGCATGAGCGGCCCTTACGGGCCTAAGCTTAAGCGAGGGCGCCGGACGACCGGCGACGCGCAGTCGCGCTTGCGGGCTTTGCCCGGAAGCAAACTGCGGATGTCGCTCAGGCACAAAAAGACAGGTGAAGAGCAGTGAGCCAATGGCGAATAGGTATCCCCTACTCACTATTCGCTACTCACTATTCCCTATTCCAGCTTCTCGAATAACGTGCGTTTTGCCGACCTGGTGGTTATGGCGGAGCGGCTGCACCCGATCCCATTCCGAACTCGGCCGTGAAACGCTCCAGCGCTGATGGTACTTCGTCTCAAGACGCGGGAGAGTAGGTCGCTGCCAGGTCTGCAAAACGCACGTTCAAACTCTCATCCAATCGGATGACCGTGAAATCTTCTCTGCACTTCGTTCGATGCATGTCGTTGCCCCAAAACCGCTAACTCTTTTGGGCAACATCCATAAAGGCCCGCCAAGGGATCCCGGGCCGCTCTAAGCGGCCCTTTCATTTGGTGGAGACAGAATACCGCAATCGCCAAATAAAACGGCGATCGCAAATACCGCAATCGCCACAAGGCGATCATGGTGGTGACGCGGGGTGGAGCAGCCCGGTAGCTCGTCAGGCTCATAACCTGAAGGTCACAGGTTCAAATCCTGTCCCCGCAACCAAACAAAAACGGCCCGCCTGGCTCTATGCCGGCGGGCCGTTCGCGTTCCGATCTCTCCGCACAGAAATTCGAACCCATCAGCCCCCAAACCAAGCCAACAAAACCTCACAAAGAAAACGGCCGCCAGAGTCCAAATCGGCGGACCGTTGCCTATCCGGATCGCCGTGGAGTCGATCCACTCTGTTCAGGACCCGCAAAAAGGCGCCGCCGACGCGCGGGACAAATCAAATCAGCGAAGGCCATGGGGACGGGGTTCAAGATCGATGGCCGCCAAGCATGAACAGATTGGCCGGTTGGGCTTTAACTCAGCTGGTCTCCTCACACGCTTTCGGATGCCGGTAGCACGGGCTGCGGCCCTCCGCTCCACAGAACTGTCCCAATCGTTATTTCAATTCTGCCGGATCGGGTGACCCCGCTTGAGCGCGTGGTGACGGTGAAACGCGTTCGAGGCGGCAGAATGCTCCTCTGCCACATAATATCTTCCAGGAGGTGCCATGCCCAATTACGCTTTGAACGACCACCATGAGCAATTCATCAAGCGGCAACTCGAATCAGACCGCTACAACAATGCCAGCGAGGTTGTCCGCGCCGGCCTACGCATGCTCG